>NZ_LN999836.1 GCF_900044015.1 Candidatus Hoaglandella endobia
AATTTTTATAGTAAAAATTTAATTAATTATGATTAATAATATTTATTAATGTATTTATATTTTTCTTAAGTTTGAAAAAATATCTAAGTCATTAGATATAATTAAAGATAACATTTATTTATTTCATGCAATATTTTTATTAATTTTACTAAAAAAATAAATAATTTATTGCAATAAAATACTGTTTTAATGCACTACTTTTCGTGGAAATAAAGTTATATGCGTACTAGCCGATATTTACTCTCCACTCTTAAGGAAATTCCTACTAATACTGAAGAAATTAGTAGCCATCAGCTGATGCTGCGTGCTGGAATGATTCGTAAACTGGCATCAGGTATCTATACCTGGTTGCCAACTGGTTTACGTGTACTACATAAATTAGAAAATATCGTACGTGAAGAGATGGATAAAGCCGGCGCCATTGAAATATCTATGCCAGTAGTACAGCCAGCCACTCTGTGGCGAGAAAGTGGACGGTGGGATCAATATGGAACAGAATTGCTAAGCTTTAACGATCGTAACACAAGAAAGTTTGTACTGGGACCAACTCATGAAGAGGTAATAACCGATCTTATTCGTAATGAAATTAGCTCTTATAAGCAATTACCGCTTAATTTTTATCAGATTCAACTAAAGTTTCGTGATGAGTTACGCCCACGTTTTGGTGTCATGCGCTCGCGAGAATTTGTAATGAAAGACGCTTATTCTTTTCATACCAGTCAGCATTCGTTACAGGAAACCTATAACGTTATGTATGGCGCTTATAGCAATATTTTTACTCGTATAGGACTCGAATTTCGAGTAGTCCAGGGTTATACAGGTTCTATCGGCGGTAGCGCATCTCATGAGTTTCAGGTTTTATCTAGCAGCGGCGAAGATAATATTGTGTTTTCTACGGCTTCTGATTATGCTACAAATATCGAACTGACAGAGGCAGTAGCGCCAACTACCGTGCGCGCTAAACCTAGCGAAGATATGCATTTAGTTGATACACCTAATGCCCGTACCATTGAGGAGCTGGTAGAACAGTTCTCAATAGTAGTGGAAAAAACTGTTAAGACTCTTATTGTCTACGCCCGTGAGGGCACCAGTAACTTACTAATCGCGTTGATGGTGCGAGGAGATCATCAGCTTAACGAGGTTAAGGCAGAAAAATTACCGCAGGTTGCCGTGCCGCTCACTTTTGCTAGTGAAGAAGATATCCGTCTGGCTATCGGTGCTGGTCCTGGATCATTGGGGCCAGTAAATCTAACGCTACCACTAGTTATCGACCGTAGCGTTGCAGTAATGAGCGATTTTATAGCTGGTGCTAATACCGATGGTAAACATTTTTTTGGCATTAATTGGGAAAGAGACTTACCATTGCCTGAGGTAGCTGATTTACGCAATGTTGTTGAAGGCGATCTAAGTCCGGATGGTAAAGGCACTTTACAAATAAAACACAGTATTGAAGTAGGACACATTTTTCAACTAGGTACTAAATATTCAAAAGCGATGAAGGCTAATGTTTTGGGTGAAAACGGCCGTAATCAAACATTAATCATGGGCTGTTACGGTATCGGCCTTACCCGATTGGTGGCTGCTATTATTGAACAAAATCACGATGAACGCGGTATTGTCTGGCCGACGGCGCTAGCTCCATTTAGCGTAGTGATTCTGCCAATAAATATGTATAAATCATCCCGTGTTAAAGAAATTGCAGAGAATATTTACCAGCAACTACTTGCAATCGGCATAGATGTAATACTTGACGATCGCCAAGAACGTCCAGGCGTGATGTTTGCTGATATGGAGCTTATTGGTGTTTCTTTTACTTTAATTATTAGCGATCGCAATTTAGATCTACAACAAATTGAATATAAAAATAGAAATAACGGTGAAAAAAATATAATTCAAATCAGCAAAATTGTAGATTTTATAATAAGTAAAATTATCACTGTAAAGTAAAAAATAAAGAATATTACTTTAGTTAATTTTTAAACTAACTAAATTTATAGTGTAAGTTTTTGATAAAAAAATAATTTTTAATTAAGCATTTTATAATTATAATTAATTATTACTTATGTAGTAAAACTTACTAGTAATAGTTTATGTTATATATTGCAATTTTTTTGAAATAAAAATTATCAGTATTATCAATATATTTTAAATAAGATATTCTTATTTAAACTTGCTTGAGAGACTATTTCATGTATCATGCTTTAATCCATAAAGAACTAAACCAAGCACAGCAAGCATTGCAAAATTTTATCAGAGATCCGTGTAATATAAACTCTATCGATAAGGCAGCAAAAATTATAGCCAATACTTTTAAAACTGGGGGTAAGGTAATCTCTTGTGGTAATGGAGGATCACATTGTGATGCAATGCATTTTGCTGAAGAGTTAACTGCTCGCTATCGAGAAAATCGCCCTGGTTATCCCGCGATTGCTATCTCAGATCCAAGCTATTTTTCTTGTGTGAGCAACGATTTTGGCTATGACCAAGTATTTTCACGCTATGTTGAAACAGTAGGAAAAAAGGGGGATATTTTATTAGGTATTACTACTTCTGGTAACTCAGTTAATATTATTCGTGCGATCGAGACTGCACGCACCAAAAATATGTTGGTTATTGTATTCACTGGAAAAGACGGTGGTAAAATGGCCGGCAGCGCTGATATAGAAATTTGTGTGCATCATTTTGGCTATGCGGATCGCATTCAGGAAATTCATATTAAAATTATTCATATTTTAATTTTACTAATTGAGAAAGAAATGGCAATTTAAGTAAATTAAATATTAATATCGATTATATTTACTAATTTAGATTAAAAAATAATCTTTCATGGACTATTTTGCTGGTACTACTTGCTTTCTTTCGAAAGAGAAAAATTTTTAGAATTTTTTTGTAACCAAGCAGGCTGCAGGCGCTATACCACCGATACTTTTTTACTATTAGCGTAGTACCAACGTGAGCCTTAATTCATTTGAAAAATAGGTACTATATTGTTATCTGTTTTTTTATAAACAGGCAGTGCTGGCTTGAAAAATATTGTAACTTAATTATATTCATTAAAAACATTAAAGAAATTAAAAAAGTGCTATTAATTACATATCTCTAAGTATAGAGTAATTTAATATTTTTTTTAAAATCAAATTTATTAATTATTTTTTAATGTAAACTTGTTATAAGACCTAAAAATTAAATATAAAATAATTATATTTATAATAGAATTATATAAATATTTTTAACTTAAAATCAA
>NZ_LN999837.1 GCF_900044015.1 Candidatus Hoaglandella endobia
TAGGTGCCTGTCGTCAGGGAGTTCTGTTCCTGACCTCAGAACGCAAAAAAACCTGATAGCACCATCCTGGCAGACACTCTATCAGGTCTTTGCGAATTTATGCGATTGGCAATATTCAAGAAGGATATTAGCAGCATGAAAACAAGCAATCAAGTGTTGAAATACACTTTCACCCGCCACACTGCCATAAGTGCAGGAAGTGGTGGATAAAAAAACTTCAATTTCTTCTGCGCAAATCGTTGCGCCAGCGTTTCTTTCGCGTAGCTATGTCAATAATCCTCACCCGTGCTATCAGCCGCCTAAAGCCGATATGAAGCCCCCGCGTATCATTGATGCGATGCGCAAATCAGCACGGGAAAATCCTCCCTCGAAACATCCGCTATGGCGGACGGCGCCGCGTTTTCATGCCATTACCCATGGATTATTGTGGACGGAGCGGGCGATGAATCTGCATCGTCGTCGGGCGGTGGATGCGATTATGGAGTGTCTGGCGGCGCATGTGAATCTGGTCACCAGTAAGGTCTTTATGACGCTGGGGCAGATTTCAGATGCCTGTGGTCTGACAACCTATAACCGTCATGGTCAGCCTTGTTACAGCCGTGCCAGTCGTGCTATCAATGAACATATCGAAGCGATAGGGGCTGTTCATTGTGAACGTGTCTGGGACGAAACCTCCGGCTCCTATATTCCAAACATTATCTGGGTAACGGAGTTATTCTTTGTGCTGATTGGTTATGAGTACGGCAAATACCTGGCGGCGCAGCAACAGCAACTGGCCTGGGAAAATCATAAGCGGCGCGAAACAGGAGAAGGCCCGATTAGCCTGACGGAAGCGCGTCGTCGGGCTAAAACCCAACATATCAAACGGGCATTTGAAATGCGAACTCAGAAACAAGCTCATCGCAAGCAGGTGCGTCGGGCTCTTAAGCTAGCGGCGCTGGATAAACAGGAAGCCCAGAACGCTATCTTAAAAGACCTGGTGAAGCTTTACAGTAAAGATGAGCTTGTGGCAATGGAGCATGTTCAACTTAAGCGGCTGGTTGAGCAACGTTATCACGTTATGCGCAAACTGGCTACGGCTCCGCCCCCCAGCTAAATAACTTCCTTATAACTTCCTTCTTTCTTATGCGCTTAGCTTAACGGCGTATGATTACTCATGCCTTAATCCCTTCAACCGACGATTCTCTCGTCCATTATCAGCATTTGTTCCCATTTTATGTTTTCTTGTTGCCTTGAATTTATATTTCAGTGTGACTTTGTCACGTTATCCACTTATAAATGCAAGAGGAAATAAACAGTAGATGCACTTTCAGTCATAGATGCAATATTACTTATATCAAGATAAACAATACAGAAAAAACATTAAACGAAATAAAAATTATTAAGAAGATATAACTTACTAAGTTACAGAGATATTGTAAATATAGATCTTGTAAAGAAGTGAATAAATTTCATCAATTAAATGACAGCATATATCTCTTATTCTCTTAGAGACCTACTTTAAACCAACCAGATCAAGTTAAATATATTTTGGATATTACCATTTTGCTCTCTCTATAAGAGAGACTCTCTATTTTTTAACCTAAATTAGTACCATTACATTGGATATTACAATGAAACTGTTGAAACAGTAAAATAACTTAAGTTAAGTGTTGAATAATTTATTGGCTTTACTGATAACAGTATTTGTGTGTGATGAAGCAATTGATGTTTTTTCTGCTAAAACTGCTTTTTTATGTGCAGACTCATTGATCAGATCTCCATTAATGGCACCGATTAAAGCTCTAACCTGAATGTCAGTGTCATTTTTAGTTATCAGTGAAGCGTATTCTGATTCTGTGATTGATATCCATGCACTCCATCCATTATTAGGTAATAGTTGGTCACGTACTCGTTTTTGCCATGCAACAATTTCTTTTGCTTTTTCGTTAGTTATCTGAGAGATATTGTAGTCTGGTGAAAGAACTCCAATAACTTTTGCCAGTGTTGATAACGATGTGGGTTTTGCAATAAGAGAGGCCACCAGTAAGGGTAAACGCTCATCAATTTGTTTCAGACTAAATCCAGAAAGAAGAACACTTTTTATTGCTGCGCTTTTTTTGCCCTGTCCCAGGTGATCAAGAAGTTTAATAGCAGCTGCTTGTTCATCTTTGTCTATGTTAAGATAGAAATAATATTTTTTTGTCTTATTCATTGGTGTTTACCTATTTCAGCCAGTGCCTTTACAAGAGCAAGCTGTGGTGTCTCTAGCTTTTTTATTTTAGTTTTGAATGTACTCCAGTGTGCGTTAAATGCTGTATAAAGATACTCAGCTCCACCACCTGTTAAATAGATTCGATGAAATCCACGGTAATTTTGTTCGACGTGTTGAATGACTTTTTCTATCAATCTATTCCGAGAGATTTCGAACGCAGTCTTCACAGTGGCTATGTATTCAACATTGTTAATCAAGGGGAAAATATTGACATCATTTCCAGCCATCATTTCCCTGATGATCGTATCTGCTACATAATAATTACTTAATGTATCAGCTTTTAATAGCGCATCTTGTACATGCCTGATCACTAAACTTACACCTGTTCCGGCATCGCTAGAGATCTTTGCAATACTGTCAAACTGACCTTCTATTACGCCGCAATCTAGCGTAGTACCACCTAAATCGACAACTAATGATTGCTCTAATGGATGAACATTATCTATCTGTAGTGCTGAGACCACTGCTGGAACCGATTCAGGGTAGACACGGATTTTTCCAAAAGTAAAAACTTGCCTTTTGTTCAAGCTGATAGAGCGTTGCAGATTGCTGATCTTACGTTGGATATTAAAAGTATTTTCTTGTGCGTCATGATTGGTGTAATACTCACTAATTGGCAATGTGACCCATAGCTCAATTTCCTGAGGTGTAATACCGGAAAGTTGTAATGCATGATGTACTGAAAGTAGATTTTCTGTACGGTATTGAAAATCAATATTAGTGGTTGGTATGACCTCAGCTGAGGCTTTAGAAAAGCTATATTTTAGTCCATCAACTTCATAGTTATAAATTGGATCAGAAGCAAACCCTACTGGTTTCCACCCTTCGGTGAAGGTGTTTTGACTAATCAATGTTTTTGGCTCATGATGCTGTTTATCATACCAGCATAGTTTGATTGCGGTAGAGCCATCATCACAAAACACTTTTATCATTACTACTTACCCCTTTGTTTGGGGTGATTAAATCATATTGCAACTGATATTGCACACCATTATGTGTATTTCAACGTTATTTGATTTTAACACACCTGTAAAGGTGTTATTATTTCGTTATGAAAGTCAGTCGTTGTTGCCGTCAAACCGCATATTGCTGGAAATAACAAATCGTTTCAATAAGTATTGATTGATGGATTGGCCGTATCATCTGACCTTGTTCTCGGGGAGAAGGGTTAAAAAATCACACCATAAACCAGAAAGATAATTCATTAATACTTGAAACGTCACTAAGTGACCATATATGAATGGTGTGAGGGTTAGTTTTCATTAAATGTAAATGCATGTTAAAGGAGGATAATATGGCCTATCGTTCTTTCTCACTTATCCCGACATTAAGTAATAATCTGCTTTCTGACCGTTTTACGCAGATGGATAATCTGTTTAGTCGTCTGACAGGTGAAAAACCCTTGGGTGAGACGCCAGCCTATAATCTGCTGCAAAAAGATAAAGAGCATTATGAAATGACGGTTAGCGTACCTGGTTATAAGCAGGATGAACTGGATATTTCGGTACTCAATAACCAGTTAACCATTAGCGGCAAACCAAAGGTTGAGGAAACCGACGCTACCGAAGAAAAAGACGGAATCAAATGGCTGCATCAGGGCATCATGAGAAGAAGTGATTTTTCCTTGAGTTTTAGCCTTGAGCATCGGATAACTATCCATCAAGCTAATCTGGAGAAGGGATTATTAACACTGAAATTTACCTACGATATTCCCGAAAAAGAGAAACCGCAGAAGATTGCCATCGGCGGTCAAAATGAATCCGGGCGCGTGCTCGAACACAATGCCGCTTAAACTTATTAAACTTAACGCCCCTGATTGGGGCGTTTTTGCTAATTCTTTGCCGCTTTTATGTATGGCGGTGATAGCCGATTACCCCTCGCTGATTTCGCCAACCGCCGTAGTGCCAGATAGGTGAGAGGTGGCGGCAACCAACCGTGCGTGCGTATGGTGGCTTTCCTGAAGCCTGTCCCTCTATCCCTATTGGCCCAATTATTCCGCTTTGTTTGATAAGTCGTCGGGTTGATAAAGATGGACATCCATCTGCGGAAAAGGCATGCCAATTTTGTTGGCATCGAGCGCACGTTTAAAATTTTCCATGAGATCAAAGTATACGTTCCAGTATTCAGCATTGGCAGTCCAAGAGCGAGTGATAAAATTCAGCGAGGAAGGTGCCATGTCTTTCAGACGCACAGTCACCCCTTTTTCATGTATGATACGTTTGTCGGCGGCGATCACATCGCCCAGCACTTTCTTCACCATGTCGATATCGGCGTGGTACGCTACACCAATCTCAATGTCTACTCGACGGTTCGGCTCGCGGGAGTAGTTGATGATGTTGCCGGCAATGATTTTGCCATTAGGTACCACGATTGTTTTGTTATCTGGGGTACGTAAGGTAGTAGTGAATATATGCACCTGATCAACTATGCCTATTACACCGCACAGATCGACATATTCCCCCAATCTCAGGGGACGAAAGATCACTAGCAGTACGCCAGCAGCAAAGTTAGATAGCGACCCCTGAAGCGACAATGCTACTGCCAAACCAGCGGCACCCAACACGGCGATTACAGAAGAAGTCTGTACACCGAGGCTTCCTAGCACAGCAATTAAGGTAAATGCGCGCAAGACGTAGCGCACAATTGCAGACAGGAAGTCCGCTACTGTGGCGTCGATACCGCGCAGCTTTATTACGCGATTTAGTGCATTGCCGATCATTCTGGCGACGATAGAACCGATGAGCAGGATAACGATAGCTGTGACGATATTCACCGCATACTGAATAAACAGCCCTTGATTTTTTACCAACCAGGTGCCAGCACCATTGATACCGTCTACTACATTTACATTCAAATCTTCCATTCGTTTCCTCCTATCGCATTCAGGAATGCCGCTATCCAGTTCAAGCTAGTATAGTTGCTGATGCTTAATGCTTAGCTTATATAATGACTTGATCATAAAGTATTTCTTGTTGATATTTTTGAGGCTAGGTA